>NZ_CP138953.1:0-2500 GCF_047126315.1 Shimia sp. MIT910701
ACTTATTTTTGGTTGCGGGAGCAGGATTTGAACCTGCGACCTTCAGGTTATGAGCCTGACGAGCTACCGGGCTGCTCCATCCCGCGACAGTTTGGTTGGCCTACCGCCGGTAGGGCTACTTGAGGCCGGTTTGATCTCTTTCCGGTTGGGTTTGAGATCTGTCGCCCTTCAGGACGTTTTGATTGTTCTGAAGGTATTCTTTTTTTTTTCATCGTAGAGAGATACTGAGGTCGTTTGTTAGGTTTGGCGATGACCTACTCTCCCACACCTTAAGATGCAGTACCATCGGCGCTACGGTGCTTAACGGCCGGGTTCGGGATGGGACCGGGTGTTTCACTCGCGCTATGATCACCAAACCGAACAAACGGCCTCATACTCATTTGCGCTACCGCCCGGAGGGCTACTTGAGCGCGAGAGTTGGTGTCCAAGTCATTTCACTGATTGTGTAGTGTGTATGCTTTTGATTTCCAGTCTTACTTTTACTGGATCAAATCAAGCCTATCGGACCATTAGTACCAGTCAACTGAATGCGTTACCGCACTTACATCTCTGGCCTATCGACGAGGTGGTCTACCTCGGTCCTCAGGGATACCTTGTTTTGAGGGGGGCTTCCCGCTTAGATGCCTTCAGCGGTTATCCTGTCCGATCATAGCTACCCTGCACTGCTGCTGGCGCAACAACAGGTCCACCAGTGGATCGTTCACCCCGGTCCTCTCGTACTAGGGGCAACTCCTCTCAAGTATCCTACACCCACGGCAGATAGGGACCGAACTGTCTCACGACGTTCTAAACCCAGCTCACGTACCTCTTTAAACGGCGAACAGCCGTACCCTTGGGACCTGCTCCAGCCCCAGGATGAGATGAGCCGACATCGAGGTGCCAAACACTGCCGTCGATATGGACTCTTGGGCAGTATCAGCCTGTTATCCCCGGCGTACCTTTTATCCGTTGAGCGATGGCCCTTCCACTCGGGACCACCGGATCACTATGGCCGTCTTTCGACTCTGCTCGACTTGTCAGTCTCGCAGTCAGGCTGGCTTCTGCCATTGCACTCAACGAGCGATTTCCGACCGCTCTGAGCCAACCTTCGCGCGCCTCCGTTACGCTTTAGGAGGCGACCGCCCCAGTCAAACTACCCGCCACACAGGGTCCCGGATCCGGATAACGGACCGCGGTTAGACATCAAGCGATGCAAGGGTGGTATCTCAAGGGAGGCTCCACCGACACTGGCGTGTCGGTTTCAAAGCCCACCACCTATCCTGCACATGCATGGCCTGATGCCAGTGTGAAGCTGTAGTAAAGGTGCACGGGGTCTTTCCGTCTAACCGCGGGAAGCCTGCATCTTGACAGGCAATTCAATTTCGCTGAGTCGATGTTGGAGACAGCGGGGAAGTCGTTACGCCATTCGTGCAGGTCGGAACTTACCCGACAAGGAATTTCGCTACCTTAGGACCGTTATAGTTACGGCCGCCGTTTACCTGGGCTTCAATTCGGAGCTCTCACCCCTCCTTTTAACCTTCAGGCACCGGGCAGGCGTCAGACCCTATACGTCGTCTTGCGACTTCGCAGAGCCCTGTGTTTTTAGTAAACAGTCGCCACCCCCTGGTTTGTGCCCCCAGCCAATACTTGCGTAGAAACTGGGCCTCCTTCTCGCGAACTTACGGAGGTATTTTGCCGAGTTCCTTCAACATCGTTCTCTCAAGCGCCTTGGTATGCTCTACCAGTCCACCTGTGTTGGTTTAGGGTACGGTCTCATGGAGGGCTATTTCCAGGAACTGATCAGCAGCCCATTCAATCCGATAAGAATGAACTACCTTCACAATCCGTCACATCCTCCTGGCCTAGGAATATTAACCTAGTTCCCATCGCCTACGGCTTTCGCCCTCGGCTTAGGGGCCGGCTTACCCTGCTCAGATTAGCTTTAAGCAGGAACCCTTGGACTTTCGGCGAGAGTGTCTCTCACACTCTTTGTCGCTACTCATGTCATCATTCTCACTAGTGATCTCTCCACGGGATCGCTCACGCGCCCGCTTCATCGAAAGCTCCATATCCTCCAAGGCATTCCGAAGAATGCTAAAGAGGATTGGAACTATGTCACACTACGCTCTGCTACCGATGCTTACGCATCCCTAGACTTCGGCTCATGGCTTGAGCCCCGTTACATCTTCGCCGCAGGACAACTTATTTAGACCAGTGAGCTGTTACGCTATCTTTAAAGGATGGCTGCTTCTAAGCCAACCTCCTGGTTGTTTTGGTCGTCCCACCTGCTTTCCCACTTAGCCATGAATTAGGGGCCTTAGTCGTAGGTCAGGGTTGTTTCCCTCTCCACTACGGACGTTAGCATCCGCAGTGTGTCTGCCACATAGTACTCCCGGGTATTCGGAGTTTGGTTAGGATCAGTAAGCCTGTGGGGCCCCATTACCCATCCAGTGCTCTACCCCCCGGGGTATTCGTGTGACGCTCTACCTAAATAGATTTCGCAGAGAACCAGCTATCTCCG